>NZ_ATDO01000143.1:0-44524 GCF_000445085.1 Sphingobium sp. HDIP04
CCCCCAGCCCCTCCCGCTTGCGGGAGGGGAGCAGGTAGTAAAATGACTGAGACCTCCCCCGATCTTTCCCGCGCCACTTTCGTCAACATCGGCGAACGCACCAACGTCACCGGATCGGCCAAGTTCAAGAAGCTGATCATGGCGGGCGACTATGCCGCGGCCATCGACATCGCCCGCGATCAGGTGGAGAACGGCGCGCAGATCGTCGACGTCAACATGGACGAGGGCCTGCTCGACGCGGTCGAGGCGATGACGACCTTCCTGAAGCTCATGACCTCCGAACCGGACATCAGTCGGGTTCCGGTGATGATCGACTCCTCCAAATGGGAGGTGATCGAGGCGGGCCTGAAATGCGTCAGCGGCAAGCCGGTCGTGAACTCCATCAGCATGAAGGAGGGGGAGGAGGCCTTCCTGCACCACGCCCGCCTCTGCATGGCCTATGGCGCGGCGGTGGTCGTCATGGCCTTCGACGAGACCGGCCAGGCCGACACGAAGGACCGCAAGGTCGAGATTTGCGAACGCGCCTACAAGCTGCTGCTGTCCATCGGCTTCCCGCCGGAGGACATCATCTTCGACCCCAATATCTTCGCCGTGGCGACCGGGATCGAGGAGCATAACAATTACGGCGTCGACTTCATCGAGGCGTGCCGGGAGATCAAGAAGCGCTGCCCGCACGTCCATATTTCGGGCGGCCTGTCGAATTTCAGCTTCTCCTTCCGCGGCAATGAGCCGGTGCGGCGGGCGATGCACAGCGTCTTCCTCTACCACGCCATTCCCGCCGGCCTCGACATGGCCATCGTCAACGCCGGCCAGCTAGACGTCTATGACGCCATCGACCCGGCGCTGCGCAAGGCGTGCGAGGATGTGCTGCTGAACAGCGATCCCGAAGCGGGCGAGCGGCTGGTGGCGCTGGCCGAAAGCTACAAGGGCAAGGACGCCGCCGCTGAAAAGGCGGCGCAGGAATGGCGCGGCTGGCCGGTCGCCAAGCGGCTGGAACATGCGCTGGTCAAGGGCATCGACATGTATGTGGTCGAGGATACGGAGGAAGCCCGCCTCGCCGCCGAAAAGCCCATCCAGGTGATCGAAGGCCCGCTGATGGACGGCATGAACGTCGTCGGCGACCTGTTCGGCGCGGGCAAGATGTTCCTGCCGCAGGTCGTCAAGTCCGCCCGCGTCATGAAGAAGGCGGTCGCGCACCTCCTCCCCTTCATCGAGGCGGCGAAGGAACCGGGCGCCAAGGGCAAGGGCAAGATCGTGATGGCGACGGTCAAGGGCGACGTCCACGACATCGGCAAGAATATCGTCGGCGTCGTGCTCCAGTGCAACGGCTTCGAGGTGATCGACCTGGGCGTCATGGTGCCGTGGCAGGACATCATCAGGGCCGCGAACGAGAATGACGCCGACATGATCGGCCTCAGCGGCCTCATCACCCCCTCGCTGGACGAGATGGTGACGGTCGCGACGGAAATGCAGCGGGCGGAAATGACCATGCCGCTGCTGATCGGCGGCGCCACGACATCGCGGGTGCATACCGCGCTGCGCATCGATCCCGCGTTCAAGGGGCCGGTGGTCCATGTGCTGGACGCCAGCCGGGCGGTGGGCGTGGCGACGGCGCTCGTCTCCGAAACGCAGAAGGATGATTTCGTCGCCAGGACCAAGGACGATTACGACCATGTCCGCAAGGCGCGCGAGGGCAAGGGCCAGAGCAAGCTGCTCGACATCGAGGAAGCGCGGGCCAACGCCTTCGAGATCGACGAGAGCCTGAAACCCGGCAAGCCCCGCCTGCCCGGCGTCCATCGCTTCCCGGACTGGGACTTGAAGGATCTGCGCCACTATATCGACTGGACGCCCTTCTTCCGCGCCTGGGAACTGGCGGGCAATTATCCCGCGATCCTGGACGACGAGGTCGTCGGCGAAAGCGCGACCAGCCTGTTCAACGACGCGCAGGCGATGCTGGACCGCATCGTCAACGAGAAGTGGCTGACGGCGCGGGGCGTGGCGGGCCTGTGGCCCTGCCGCCGGGAGGGCGACGACATCATCGTCCATGTCGAGGATGAGAAACATGTCACCCTGCCGATGCTGCGCCAGCAGATCGCCAAGCGGGAAGGGCGGGCCAATATGTGCCTCGCTGACTTCATCAGCCATGACGGCGACTGGATGGGCGGTTTCGCCGTCTCTATCCACGGCATCGAGCCGCATCTGGCCCGCTTCAAGAACGCCATCGACGATTATTCGGACATATTGCTCAAGGCGCTGGCCGACCGTCTGGCCGAAGCCTTCGCCGAGCGGCTGCACCATTATGTCCGCACCGCGCTATGGGGCTATGCGGAGGGCGAGCAGCTCACCAACGATGCGCTGATCAAGGAACAATATCGCGGCATCCGCCCGGCGCCGGGCTATCCCGCCTGTCCGGAACATAGCCTGAAGCCGCTGCTGTTCGACATGCTGGACGCGCATCACGCGACCGGCATCACCCTGACGGAAAGCTTCGCGATGCTGCCGACGGCGGCGGTCAGCGGCTTCTTTTTCGGCCACCCGCAGGCCGAATATTTCGGGGTGGCGCGGATCGGGCGCGACCAGTTGGAGGATTACGCCCGGCGGCGCGGGGTGGACATGGAAACGGCGGAACGCTGGCTGCGGCCCAATCTGGACTGAACCCTGGCCTTATGAACACCGTGCTCCTGCGGAGGCAGGAGCCCGGTTCAGACGGTTCGATGATATACGGACGGCGGAACTGGGTTCCTGCCTTCGCAGGAACGCTAGGTGCTTGCGCCTAACGCGCCTCGTGGTTCGCCGCGACCGCCTTCGCCACCGCCTGCATCAACTGCCAGCGCGTGGGGATCGGCTCGGTGGTGCTGCCGATCATCACCGCCACCGCATAGCTGGTGCCGTCCGGCGCGGTCATGATGCCGATGTCGTTGAACCCGGTCGACCGCGCGCCCAGCTCCTGCCCCGTGCCGGTCTTGTGCAGATAATGCCACCCCGCCGGCACGCCGCCCTTGATCCGTTGCGGCCCGGTCTTCGCCTCGCTCATGATCGACATCAGCAGTTGCGACGACGCGGGCGAGAGCATGTCGTTCTGCTTCAACTTCGCCAGCGCCTGCACGATGGAGGAGGGCGCGGCCCCGTCCGGCGGGCTGGCGAGATAATTGTCCAGCGCCTTCTGCCGCACCGCCATGGGCAGCCTGGCCCGCGCCGCGTAGAAATTGCGGCCGATCGAATAATCCTGCCGCCATTCCAGCCCCGCCGTGGTGGATTGCAGCAGCCGCTCGCCGGGGCCGAAGCGGATGTCCTTGATGTACCGCCGCGCCAGATAGCCGCGCACCGCGTCCGGCCCGCCGACGGCGCGCAGCAGCGTGTCGTTGGCGGTATTGTCGCTCTGCGTCATGGCGCGGCGCATCAGGTCGGAATAGGTGGTGGTCCAGCCCGAATTGCCGACCAGCGCGGCGGTCGGCTGGTGGAAGAGGGTCAGGTCCTTCTTCGTGATGGTGGTGCTGTCGCTCAGGCGGATCTTGCCCCGGTCCACCGCGTCCAGGAAGGTCATCGACACCCACAGTTTCGACACGCTCTGCTGCGGGAAGAGCAGATTGCCGTTCCACGCGACCGTCCAATCGCTGCCGATGCGGCGCACGGCGATGCCGACCTTGCCGTTGAAGCTTTGCCCCAGATTGCGGACCACGCTGACCAGTCCGGGCGGCGGGGTTTCCCGCTGGTCGACCTTCAGCGCCTCGAAGGGCTTGGGCGGATTGGCGACCGGCTTGATCGGGAAGGTCGCGGTGGAGGGCTGCGGCCGCTGCTGGACCGCCGCATAGGGTTGCTGCGGCGCGCTGACGCAGGCCGAAAGCGCCGCCATCAACAGCACGGGACGGCCCCAGCCGCCCCTGCCGCCATTCGGGCCGCCGCCATTTGGACGCCCGCCGCGCCCTTCCTTGGAAATGATCATCGAAATCCCCGCACTCTCCTCGTCCATTAGGGTTCAGACCCGCGACGGGTGACAAGAATCATGCGACGAACGATTCCACAAATGCGATGTAAGGAGGCTGAACGGGACATGCCTTAACTCAGTTGAGGTTCAGGCGAAGGCCTGCAAGAAAGCGTCCATGATGAACCGGCGAACCATGATGCAGGGCGCGGCGGCGCTGATCGCTGGCGGCATGCTGCCCGCGAAGGCCTGGGCGGCGCCCTTCGTCTCCCGCCGGATCGCGGTGACGGCGCGGGGGGCCGGGCGCGACGTCGTGCTGATCGCCGGGCTGGCGAGCGGGCCGGGGCTGTGGAACGGAGTGGTCGGCGCGCTGCCCGGCTATCGCTGGCATCTGGTTCATGTGCGGGGTTTCGCGGGCCTGCCCGCCGACGCCAACGCCAGCGGCCCGCTGGTCCAGCCGCTGGCGGACGAGATCGCCCGCTATATCGCGGCGGCGGGGCTGGACCGGCCCGCCATCGTCGGCCACAGCATGGGCGGCACGCTGGCGATGATGCTGGGATTGAAGGGGCTGGCCGGGCGGCTGATGGTGGTCGACATGCTGCCCGAAGGGGCGGCGATGGTTGGCGGCACGGCGCAGGGGCTGGGCTTCCTGGCCGACCAGCTAGGCCAATATTTCACGGGGACCAAGGCGGGACGCGCCTATCTGGCGCAGATGCTGGCGGAAATGCCGGGTGCCAGGGGCAGCGATCCCGACGTCATCGCCAATGCGCTGCGCGACCTCGCCAATGTCGACCTCGGCCCGCAACTGGCGCGGCTGACCGCGCCGATGGAGGTGGTCTATGCCGTGGGCGGCGACGCGAAGCAGGCGGGCGAGATCGGCCGCACCTTCCGCACCGCCTATGCCGCCAAGCGCGGCGTGCGGCTGGTGCCCATCGGTCCCAGCGGCCATGTCGTCATGGCGGACCAGCCTGCGCGCTTCAACGCGGTGCTGGGCGATTTTCTGAAGACGGTTTGACGCCGATCAAAGCGGGGGCGGCATGGCCCGCCCATAAGGATCGCGGCGCTTGCAGCGTCACTCCTCTTCCTCATGGCGCAGCGCGATGGACCGCTGCGCCACCTTTTTTCGTGCATTAGGTTGATACAGCCTAGTGCGCCAGCACGGTATCCACCGCCTGCGGCAGCATATCCGGATAATCGAGCGTATAATGAAGCCCCCGGCTCTCCTTGCGATGCAGGGCCGAACGGACCACCAGCCGCGCCACCTCCAGCAGGTTGCGCAATTCGATCAGGTCCGGCGTCACGCGGAAATGGCCGTAATATTCGTCCACTTCCTTGGCCAGCAGGTCGATGCGATGCTGGGCGCGCTCCAGCCGCTTGGTGGTGCGGACGATGCCGACATAGTCCCACATGAAGCGGCGGATTTCCTTCCAGTTATGCTGGACGATGACCTCTTCGTCGGAATTGGTGACGCGGCTTTCGTCCCACGGGCGGACCGGCGGCGGCGCGGGCAGTTCGTCCCAATGGGCGCGGATATGCCGGGCGGCGGCCTCCCCGAAGACGAAACATTCCAGCAGCGAATTGGACGCGAGGCGGTTGGCCCCGTGCAGCCCGCTCTCGGTCACTTCCCCCGCCGCGTAGAGACCCGGCAGGTCGGTGCGCCCGTCCAGGTCGATGACCACCCCACCGCAGGTATAATGCTGCGCCGGGACGACCGGGATCGGCTCCTTCGTGATGTCGATGTCCAGGTCCAGCAGGCGCGCATAGATGGTCGGGAAATGGGTGCGCACGAATTCCGGCGGCTTGTGGCTGATGTCCAGATGGACATAGTCCAGCCCCAGCCGCTTGATCTCATGGTCGATGGCGCGGGCGACCACGTCGCGGGGGGCCAGCTCGGCGCGCTTGTCGAAGCGGGGCATGAACCGCTCCCCGCCGCCGGGCACGCCGGGGGGCAGCTTCAGATGCCCGCCCTCGCCGCGCACGGCCTCGGTGATCAGGAAATTCTTGACTTCCAGATTGTAGAGGCAGGTCGGGTGAAACTGGTTCATCTCCATGTTGGAGACGCGGCATCCCGCGCGCCAGGCCATGGCGATGCCGTCCCCGGTCGCGCCCCTGGGCGCGGTGGAGAAGAGATAGGTCCGCCCCGCGCCCCCGGTGCAGAGGATCGTCGCCCTGCCCAATATGGCGTCCACATGCCTGCTCTGCTTGTTGAAGGCGTAGACGCCCCAGACATGGCCGTCGCCCGAATAGCGCTCCCCATGGCGGCTGGTGATCAGGTCGACGGCGATCCGGTCCTCCAGCAGGGTGATGTTGGGATTGGCGCGGGCGGCCTTCAACAGGGCGACCTGCACGGCATGGCCGGTGGCGTCGTCGACATGGACGATGCGGCGGTGGCTGTGGCCGCCCTCGCGGGTCAGGTGCCAGCGCTCCCCGAATTCCTCGCCCCCGTTAAAGGGCACGCCCAGTTCCGCCAGCCGTTCGATGGCGGCGGGGGCTTCGGAAACGACGAATTCCACGGTGCTGCGGTCGTTCAACCCCGCGCCGGCGACCATCGTGTCCTCGATATGCGCCTCGAAACTGTCCCCGGCGTCGAGCACGGCGGCGATGCCGCCCTGCGCCCAGTTGGTGGACCCGCCGTCCAGCGCCCCCTTGGCCAGCACCACGACCTTGCGGTCCTGCGCCAGGTTGATGGCGGCCGTCAGCCCCGCCGCGCCGGAACCGATGATGACGACGTCATAGGTGGTAGTGGGCATCTTATACCTTACTCCCCTCCCGCTGGCGGGAGGGGCTGGGGGTGGGCTTGCGCAAGCGTCGCCTGAACATGCGATACGACGCCTTCGAGATTTTCCATCACATCGGCATTTGAAAAGCGCAAGATTCGATAGCCCCGGGAACGGCAGTAATCGTCTCGCCTCGAATCATATTGCACGCTGTGATCGTGGCTTTCGCCGTCCAGCTCGATCATGAGCCTGAGTTCACGGCACAGGAAGTCCGCGAAATAGGGGCCGATCGGCATCTGGCGGCTGAACTTGAAGCCCAGCTTTCGGCCGCGAAGTTGTTGCCATAACAGCCGTTCTGCTATCGGGGCGGCGTTGCGCAGTTCTTTTGCGCGAGCGGTAGCGCGTGTTTTGAAAGGTTGCGCCAGCCCACCCCCTAACCCCCTCCCGCCTGCGGGAGGGGGAACATTTCGGCTCTCCCTCACGCCGCGGCGGTCAGGTTCAGGAACACATCCTCCAGGTCCGGGTCGCGCGTCACCACATCGACGATGGAAAGCCCGCTCGCCTGCACGGCGCTCAGCACCTGCCCGGCATTGGCGCGGTTCTTCATATAGGTGATGGTCAGCGTGCGCTCGTCCGACAGTTCGACCTTCTCGAAACAGAGGTCGGCGGGCGGCGTCGCGATGTCGCGGTCCACCGTCACCTGCACCACCTTCTCCTGCGCCATGGCGATCAGTTCGCGGGTCGGCTTGTCGGTGATCACTTTCCCATGGTTGATGATGCCGATGCGGTCGCACAACTCCTCGGCCTCCTCCAGATAGTGGGTCGTCAGCACGATGGTCACGCCCTGCCGGTTCAATTCCCGCACATAGGCCCAAAGCTGTTGCCGAAGTTGCACGTCGACGCCGGCGGTCGGCTCGTCCAGCACCAGGATCGGCGGCGAATGCACCATCGCCTTCGCCACCAGCAACCGGCGCTTCATGCCCCCCGACAGGGTGCGGGCATAGGCGTCCGCCTTGTCCTCCAGATGCACGGCGCGCAGCAATTCCATCGACCGGCGGCGGTCCTTCGGCACGCCATAATAGCCCGCCTGATTCTCCAGCGTCTCGAACGGGGTGAAGAAGGGATCGAAGACGATCTCCTGCGGCACGATGCCGATGCTGTTCTTGGCGTTGCGGGGATTCTGGTCGATGTCGAAGCCCCATATCCTGGCGCTGCCGCTGGTCTTGTTGACCAGCCCGGCCAGAATGTTGATCGTGGTAGACTTGCCCGCGCCGTTCGGCCCCAGCAGGCCGTAAATCTGCCCTCGGGGGATCGAGAGGCTGATATTGTCGAGCGCGCGCTTGCCGCCCTTATAGACCTTGGAAAGGTTGGTGATCTCGATGGCGGCTTGCGGGGCGGGGGAGGGGAAAGTGTCGGTCATGGCTGCCTATCTGGTGCGAAACAGCAGAAAATCAAAGCTGCGTGCTCCTGCGAAGGCAGGAGCCTAGATCAAACATCGGAACTGGGCTCCTGCCTTCGCAGGAGCACGGCAGGCTGTAAAGCCAAGGCGTCCTCTAAAATTCGTCGGCGGCGTCCAGCAGGGCGGTGAGCTTCCTCGGCGCCACCTCCCGCCAGCTACGATGCAGCCGCTCTCCGATCTGGTCCCAGTCCGTATCCCCCAGGTCGAGCCGGATGCCCACCCAGCCGTCCCCGAAATAGGCGGGCCGGTAATAGCGCGCCGGATCGCTTTCGATCAGCATCGCCTGCTCTTCGGGCGCGGTGGTCTTGACGAGGATGGCGATCACCCCGTCGCCATGACGGTCCTGCGTGAAATAGGCGAATTTCTTGCCCTTCTCGATCCCGAAGCAGGGCATGCCGTGCGACGTCACCTCATCCGCCTGCGGCAGGGCCAGGGCGCGCTCCCGCACCTTGTTCAGCAGCCATTCCGGCTGCCGCTCGCGAGTCACGAAATCGGCCAGCGTGCGGGAATAAAGCTGATGCTCGGCGATCAGGATGCGCGCCGCCAGGCTCTCGGCGGTGTCGCCGGGCAGGATCGCGACTTCGGTCTGGCCCAGCACCGGCCCGTCGTCCAGTTCGGCGGTGACGATATGGACGGAGCAGCCCGCATGGGTATCGCCCGCGTCCAGCGCCTTCTGGTGGGTGTCCAGCCCCTTATATTTGGGCAGCAGGCTGGGATGGATGTTGAGCATCCGGTCTTCCCACCCCGCGACGAACTCCGGCGAGAGCAGGCGCATATAGCCCGCCAGCGCCACATATTCCGCCCCCACCCTGCGCAGTTCCGCGTCGATGACGGCGTCGAACTCGGCGCGCTTCATCCCCTTGTGGCTCTGCCCGAAGGTGGCGACGCCCTCGGCAGCCGCCAGCGCCAGGCCGGGCGCTTCGGGATCGTTGGCCGCGACCAGCACGATCTCATAGGGGCAGGACGGATGCCTGGCGGCATAAAGCAACGCCGCCATGTTCGAACCGCGCCCGGAAATCAGAACGCCGACTTTGGCTTTGGTCATTTCTTGCGACCTCCGTTCGTCCTGAGTCGCCGCTTAGCCCTTCGACAGGCTCAGGACAGGCTTGTCGAAGCGGCGTATCGAAGGATGTTGTGCGCCCAGAGCCATGCTTCGATACGGGCCTTCGACTTCGCTCAGTCCCTACTCAGCACGAACGGGGGAAATTTACCCCAGATGCGTCGCGGTCCAGTCCGCCTTCGCGCTCCATGTTTCCTGCGATCCCCTGACCGTGCAGCCCTTCTCGCCCGCTTCCACGGCGCCGACGCGGACCACCGTCTCGCCCGCCGCTTCCAGTTCAGCGGCCACGGCGTCCGCACCATCCGCATCCACCGCCAGCACCATGCCGACGCCGCAGTTGAAAGTCCGCGCCATTTCCTCCGGCTCGATATTCCCCTGCGCCTGCAGGAAGGCCATCAGCCGCGGCTGTTCCCAGCCATCGGCATCGACCACCGCATGGGTTCCTTCGGGCAGCACGCGCGGAATATTCTCCAGCAGGCCCCCGCCGGTGATATGGGCCAGCGCATGGATCTTCCCCGCCCGCACCAGCGGCAGCAGCGACTTCACGTAAATCCGCGTCGGCGCCATCAGCGCGTCGATCAGCAGCACTTCATTGTCGAAGATCGCCGGACGGTTGAGCTTCCAGCCCTTGTCGGCGGCCAGGCGGCGCACCAGCGAAAAGCCGTTGCTGTGCACCCCAGACGAAGCAAGGCCCAGCAGCACGTCGCCCGCCTTCACCCGGTTGCCGGTCAGCGCCTGGGACCGCTCCACCGCGCCCACGCAGAATCCCGCCAGGTCATAGTCGCCCGGCCCATACATGCCCGGCATCTCGGCGGTCTCGCCGCCGATCAGCGCGCATCCCGCCTGCCTGCACCCCTCCGCGATGCCCGCGATCACCCGTTCGGCGACGCCGCTCTCCAGCTTGCCCGTGGCGTAATAGTCCAGGAAGAAGAGCGGCTCGGCCCCCTGCACGATCAGGTCGTTGGCGCACATGGCGACCAGGTCGATGCCCACGCCGTCATGGGCGTCATGATCGATGGCCAGCTTCAGCTTGGTGCCGACGCCGTCATTGGCCGCGACCAGCAGCGGATCGTCGTAACCGGCCGCCTTCAGGTCGAAGAAACCGCCAAAGCCGCCCAGTTCCGCGTCGGCGCCGGGGCGTCGGGTGGCCTTGGCCAGCGGGGCGATGGCGCGGACCAGCGCATTGCCCGCGGCGATGTCGACGCCAGCCTTGGCGTAGCTGTAGGATTCGGTGTCGCTCATGCTGAGCGCCACTAGAGCAATGTACAGGAAAACGGAACGGGAAATGGGTTGCCGCTTGGCAGGGCAGGCAAATCCCGCCAAAAGGACGCGCGTGAGCCTGCCCATTGTCCTTCGCGGCCTGTCCTTTCGGCCTCTGAACCTGATTCGCGTGATGTCGCGGCCCTTCCAGATTCTGGGCGCCATTGCGCTCGGCCTCGCGGCGGCGGCCCTGTTCGCGCAGATGGAGGGGGAACGCGGCGTGCCCCCCATCGCCAGCGGCGGCGATTTTCAGGTCAGCCATGTGAAGGTCGACGTCTTCGCCAAGGATGCGGCCAGCGCCCGGCAGGCGGGCTGGCGGCTGGCGCAGCGGCGGGCATGGCAGATGCTCTGGACCCGCACCCATGGCGGAACCGGCGCGCCTGGCTTGTCCGATTCGCAGCTTGAAGGCATGATCTCCGGCATAGAGATCGAATATGAGCAGGCCGGGCCGAACCGCTATGTCGCGACGCTGGGCGTCATGTTCGACCGGGCGCGCACCGGGCAGGTGCTGGGCGTCACCGGCAGCAATGTCGTGCATTCGCCGCCGCTGCTGGTGATCCCGGTGCTGTGGGACGGCGGTTCGGCCGTGTCCTATGAACGGATCAATGAGTGGCAGAAGGCATGGGCGCGCTTCCGCACCGGGGACAGCGCCATAGACTATGTGCGCGTGGCCGGGTCGATCGCCGATCCGATCCTGCTGAACGCCGGGCAGACCGGGCGGCGCGGGCGGCTGTGGTGGCGCGTGCTGCTCGACCAATATGGCGCGGCGGACGTGGTGATCCCCATCGCCCGGCTCGACCGCCAATATCCCGGCGGCCCCGTGACCGGCACCTTCACCGCCCGCTACGGCCCCGACAATTTCCTGATCGGCAGCTTTTCCCTGCGCGCCTCCAGCGACAGCGCGATCCCGCAGATGATGGACCAGGCGGCGCAGCGGATCGACCAGCTCTACACCCAGGCGCTGAACGACGGCCGCCTGCGCCCCGATCCGTCGCTGATCATCGAGGAGCCGGTCGATCCTGACGCGCTGGCCATCGAAAACGCCGCCGACCTGCCGGTGGAGATGCTGGACGCGCCGACGCCCGCCGCCGCGACCGGCAGCTTCGCGATCCAGTTCGACACGCCCGACGTCGGATCGGTGGCGCAGGGGGAGGCGGCGCTGCGCTCCATCCCCGGCGTCCGCTCCGCCGCGACCAGCAGCCTGGCGCTGGGCGGCACGTCGGTCATGCAGGTCAGCTTCGACGGCACGGTCGACGCGCTGCGCGCCGCGCTGACGGCGAGGGGCTATGGCGTGGCGGTGTCCGGCAACACGCTGCGCATCCGCCGCGCCGCCGCCGGAGCCGCCCCGGCGCAATGAGACAGATCAGCCTGCCGTTCGACCGGCCAATACACGCAGGCTCTCAGGCGAAGGCCGACGAATTTCTGGTCAGCGACGCCAACCGCATCGCCGTCCGCCATCTGGAGAACTGGCGGAACTGGCCGCTGGCGGTCAGCGTGCTGAGCGGCCCGCCTCTGTCCGGCCGTTCGACGCTGGGCCGCCATTTCGCCGCGCAGAGCGGCGGCACGGTGATCGACGACGCGCAGCGGCAGGACGAGCGGACCCTGTTCAACGCCTGGAACGACGCGCAGACGGCGCAGCGCCCCCTGCTGCTGATCGCCGACGCGCCGCCCGAACAATGGCAGGTGGCCTTGCCCGACCTGCGTTCCCGCCTGGCCGCCGCGCCGCACGTCGCGCTGGAGGAACCGGACGAGGCGCTGGCGCGCGCCCTGATCGAACGTTCCCTGTCCTCGGCGGGGGCCAGCTATGCCGCCGACCTGCCCGAATGGCTGCTGCGCCGCATCGAACGCAGCTATGCCGCCATCGCGGCGGCGACGCGCCTGCTGGATGAGGCCGCATTGTCATCGGGACGCAAGATTTCTACCGCTATGGCGAAACATGTCCTGCAAGGCGCGGGATTTTTGCCTATAGTCCCGGACTGACCGGTTCTGAAACGATGAGAGACATGTGGCCGAAGCCGACCCCTCCGCCAGCCTGACGCTGCCCGGCGACCGCTATTTCAACCGGGAACTGTCCTGGCTGGCGTTCAACCAGCGCGTGCTGGAGGAGGCGATGAACCGCGCCCATCCGCTGCTGGAACGGCTGCGCTTCCTGTCCATCTCCGGCGCCAATCTGGACGAATTCTTCTCCGTCCGCGTGGCGGGCCTGAAGGGGCAGCAGTTGCAGGATGTCGACATGCGCTCCGCCGACGGGCTGACCCCCGCGCAGCAGCTTGCCGCCATCACGGAGGAGACGGCGCGGCTGATGGGCGCGCAGCAGAAGGTGTGGGGCGCGCTGCACGGCGAACTGGGCCGGGTGGGGATAGAGGTGATCGGCCCTTCGACCCCGCTGGACGCAAGCTGCGAAAACTGGCTGCGCGACCATTTCCTGACCCAGATCTTCCCCATCCTGACGCCCCAGGCGCTGGACCCGGCGCATCCCTTCCCCTTCATCCCCAATCAGGGCCTGTCCATCGTCTTCGACCTGGAGCGGCTGTCGGACAAGGAATCGATCCGCGAACTGGTGATGATCCCCTCCTCGCTCGCCCGCTTCGTGCGCATGCCGGGCGACATAGCGCGCTACATGGCGCTGGAGGCGGTGATCCGGCGCTTCTCCGCCGATCTCTTCCCCGGATACCGCGTCCGCAACAGCGGCGTGTTCCGCATCATCCGCGACAGCGACATAGAGATAGAGGAAGAGGCGGAGGATCTGGTCCGCTATTTCCGCAGCGCCATCAAGCGCCGGCGCCGGGGCCGCGTGATCCGCATGGAGATAGAGGAGCGCATCCCCGAACCCGTCGAGGAGATGTTGCAGGACATGCTCCAGGGCCATGAGGCGATCATCGCGGAGGTGGAGGGCTTCGTCGGCATCGGCGACCTCAGCGGCATCGTCGAGGAGGATCGGCCGGACCTGAAGTTCGAACCCTATGCCCCCCGCTTCCCCGAACGCATCCGCGAATATGGCGGGGATTGCTTCGCTGCGATCCGGGCGAAGGACATCGTCGTCCACCATCCCTATGAAGCGTTCGACGTGGTGGTCTCCTTCCTGAAGCAGGCGGCGTCCGACCCCGATGTCGTCGCGATCAAGCAGACGCTCTACCGCGCCGGCAAGCAGTCCGCGATCATCCGCGCCCTGATCGACGCGGCGGAGGCGGGCAAGTCCGTGACCGCCGTGGTCGAACTCAAGGCCCGCTTCGACGAGGAGCAGAACCTGATGTGGGCCGACGCGCTGGAACGCGCGGGGGTGCAGGTGGTCTACGGCTTCATCGACTGGAAGACCCATGCGAAGGTGTCGATGGTCGTCCGGCGGGAGGGGGAGCAGTTCCGCACCTACTGCCATTTCGGCACCGGCAACTATCATCCGGTGACGGCGCGCATCTACACCGATCTCAGCTTCTTCACCGCCGACCCCGCCTATGGCCGCGACGCGGCGGCGCTGTTCAATTACATCACCGGCTATGTCGAGCCGCAGCGGCTGGAAAAGCTGGTCATGTCGCCCCGCGACCTGCGCGACCGGCTGTGCAATCTGATCGACGCGGAGATCGAGCATGTCCGCGCCGGGCGGCCCGGCACCATCTGGGCGAAGATGAATTCGCTGGTCGATCCGGCGATCATCGAAAAACTCTATGCGGCCAGCAATGCGGGGGTTCAGATCGACCTCATCGTGCGCGGCATATGCTGCCTGCGGCCGGGGGTGCCGGGCATGTCGGACAATATCCGGGTGAAGTCGGTCGTCGGCCGCTTCCTGGAACATAGCCGCATCACCGTGTTCGGCAATGGCAAGGCGCTGCCCAACAACGGCGCGAAAGTCTATATCAGTTCGGCCGACTGGATGCCGCGCAATTTCGACCGGCGCGTGGAGTTCCTGGCCCCGGTCGAGAACCCCACCGTGCATGACCAGATATTGGACCAGGTGATGGTCGCCAACCTGATCGACACCGAACAAAGCTGGGTGCTGGACAGCGAGGGTCATTACAGCCGGGTGGAAGCGGGCGACCGCCCCTTCAACCTGCACCGCTATTTCATGACCAACCCGTCGCTTTCGGGCCGCGGCGCGTCGCTGGACAGCGTGGCGGTGCCGACGCTGCGCCTGCGCGGGCGGGCCTGACGCGCATGAATTCCATGCTGAGCCAGGTCCGGGCGCTCGCGCCGGGCATGGCGACCTCGCCCCAACAGGCGAAGGCGCGCACGGCGATCATCGACATCGGCTCCAACAGCGTGCGGCTGGTCGTCTATGACGGGCCGCGCCGCATTCCCTTCATCCTCTTCAACGAGAAGGTGATGGCCGGGCTGGGCGCGTCGCTGGGCAGGACCGGCCGGATCGAGCCGGAGGCGATGGAGCGCGGCCTGCGCGCCGCCGGCCGCTTCGCCCATCTCTGCCGGGAGATGGAGGTGCAGGAGGTGCGCTGCGTCGCCACCGCCGCCGTCCGGGACGCGGAAAATGGCGACGAATTCATCCGCCGCGCCAGGGAGATGGGGCTGGAGGTCGAACTGCTGACCGGCGGGCAGGAGGCGGTGGCGGCGGCCCATGGCGTGCTGTCCGGCATTCCCGGCGCGGACGGCATCGTCGGCGACCTGGGCGGCGGCAGCCTGGAACTGGCCCGCATCCGCGACGGCGCGGTGCATGAGACGATATCGCTGCCGCTGGGCGTGCTGCGCCTGCCGCAGATCCGCGCCAAGGGTCCGGCGGTGCTGGAACGGATGGTGCGGAAGATGCTGGCGAAGGCGGGCTGGGACGCGCCTGCGGACCTGCCCTTCTACCTGGTCGGCGGGTCGTGGCGCGCATTGGCCCGGTTCGACATGGAACTGACCCGGTTCCCGCTGCCGGTCGTCCACCAATATGAAATGCCCGCCACCCGCGCCGAACAGTTGACGCGCATCGTGTCCCATGTCGGCAAGGCGCGGTTCAAGGATATTCCCCAGATCACCGGATCGCGCGTGCCCACCCTGCCGGACGCGGCGGCGCTGCTGTCGGTGATCGTCCGCCAGTTGAAGTCGAGCAGGCTGGTGGTCTCAGCCTATGGCCTGCGCGAAGGCCTGCTGTTCGGCGACCTGCCGCCGGACATCCGGGCGCACGACCCGCTGCTGGTCGCGGCGGAGGCGGAGGGGGAGGCGCAGGCCCGCTTCACCGGCCATGGCGACATGATCGAACGCTGGATCGCGCCGCTGTTCCTGGATGACGGCGACGCCTGGCGCCGCATCCGCCGCGCCGCCTGTCTGCTGGCCGATGTCGGCTGGCGCGCCAACCCTGATTTCCGGTCGGAACGGGGCGTGGAGATCGCGCTGCACAGCAATTGGGTGGGCATCAACGCCGCAGAGCGCGCCATGCTGGCGCAGGCGCTGCACAGCAATTTCGGCGGCGGCCTGTCCACCCCGCCCGGCATCGAACGCCTCGCCCCGCCCGAAGCGCTGCGCCGCGCGACCCTATGGGGTCTGGCGATCAGGCTGGGGCAAAGGCTGTCCGGCGGCGTGGAGGGGCCTTTGCTGGCGTCCCGGCTGGGGATGGAGGGCAATGTGCTCGAACTGCGGTTGCGGAGCGTGGACGCCGACCTTTTCGGGGAAGCGGTCGAGCGGCGGCAGCGGCAATTGGCCCAGGCCATGGGCGTGAAGCACCGGCTGGCCTGGTAGGCCGATGCCCCGGCTGAAACGGGGCATCGGCTGCTGGCGCCTCAGCTCCGGACGTCCTGCTCCGTCACGGGAGCGATCTTGATTTCGACGCGGCGGTTGGACGCCTTGCCCTCCGCCGTGGCGTTGGATGCGATCGGCTGGGTTTCGCCGAAGCCGCGGGTGGCGATGCGTGCCGACTGGACGCCGTGGGTCGTCAGATAATCGCCCACCGCCTGGGCGCGCCGTTCCGACAGCGCCTGGTTATAGGTGTCGGTGCCGTCGCTGTCGGTGTGGCCGTACACGTCGATATAGGTCTTGGGATATTGCGCCAGCACCGAAGCGACGTCGTTCAGCGTCGGCTGGAATTGCGGCTGCACGGCGGAACTGTCGGTGGCGAAGGTGATGCCCGACGGCATGCGCAGCACCAGATTGTCGCCGTCGCGGATCACGTCCACGCCGCTGCCGGCGGTTTCCTCCCGCAATTTGCGTTCCTGCGCGTCCATATAGGCGCCGATGCCCGCGCCCGCGACCGCGCCGATGCCCGCGCCCAATATCTTTTCGGTGCGGTCATGCCGGCCGCCGACCAGGTCGCCCAGCAGATAGCCGCCCAGCGCGCCGCCGATGCCGCCGATCGCGGCCTTCGAAATGGTGCGGTTGCCGGTGTTGGGATCGGTGGTGCAGGCCGTGGTCGCCAGCATGGCGGCCAGGCCGGTCGCGCCGACGATGCGATGAAAATTCCGCATGGATATGTTTCCCTTTCTCGTGCGCCCGAACGGATCGGATGCACCCCCAATGGTTGAGACGGGGCCTTTGTTCCACAAGCGAACTGAACTGCACATGATGCGACGGTTGTGAAATTGACAGAATCAAGGCTATAGGTGGCCGCCGACCGCCATGGCCAATATCCCCCCGCACGCTCCGACGCCCTTTCCCTGGGTCGACCTCGTCATCATCCTGGCGCTCGTCGCGCTGAACGGCCTGTTCGCCATGTCGGAACTGGCCATCGTCTCCGCCCGCAGGCCGCGCCTTCAGGCGATGGAGAAGGCCGGGCGGCGCGGGGCGCGCTCCGCGCTGGCGGCGGCGAGCGATCCCGGCAAGTTCCTTTCCACCGTGCAGATCGGCATCACCCTGATCGGCATCGTCGCGGGCGCCTATTCCGGGGCCAGCCTGGGCGGGCCGACCGGCGAGCGATTGCAGATGCTGGGCCTGTCGCCCAACGCCGCGCAAAATGCCGGTTTCGCGCTGGTGATCGGCCTGACCACCTATGCCTCGCTGATCGTCGGCGAACTGGTGCCCAAGCAGTTCGCCCTGCGCGCTCCGGAACCGATCGCGGTGCTGGTCGCCGGGCCGATGCTGTGGCTGGCGAAGCTGACTGCGCCCATCGTCTGGCTGCTGGACGGGTCCAGCGCCCTCATCTTCCGCCTGCTGCGAATGACCCGCGAATCGGAACAGCATGTGACGGCGGAGGAACTGCACCTGATCGTCGCCGAAGCCAGCAGGTCCGGCGTGATCGAGGAGAGCGAGCGGGCCATCATCTCCGGCGTGGTGCGGCTGGCCGACCGGCCGGTGCGCGAGGTGATGACCCAGCGCATGGACGTGGACTGGATCGACATCCACGCCGATGAGGATGCGATTCGCGCCAAGCTGCTCGACACGCCGCACACCCGCCTGCCGGTGGGCCGGGGCACGGTGGAGGACATCATAGGCGTCGTGCAGGCGCGCGACATCATGACGGCGCTGTTCCGGGGGGAGGGGCTGAACCTCGAAACCCTGATGCGCAAGGTGGAGGTGGTGCCCGACCAGGTCGACGCCATGGACGCGCTGGAGGTGCTGCGCCGGGCCGAGGTGCCGATGGTCATGGTGCATGACGAATATGGGCATTTCGAAGGGATCGCGACGCCCGCCGACCTGCTGTCGGCCATTGCCGGCCATTTCGTGTCCGACCTGGACAGCGCGGACGAGCCTGAACTGGTCGAGCGGGAGGATGGCAGCCTGCTGGTGTCGGGGCAGATGCCGGTCGACCTGCTGGCGGACCGGATCGGCATCGACCTGCCGGAGGATCGCGACTATGCGACGGTCGCCGGCCATGCGCTGTGGCTGCTCAAGCGCTTGCCGGAGGTGGGCGATTTCATCGACGATCAGGGCTGGCGGTTCGAGATCGTGGACATGGACGGACGCAAGATCGACAAGCTGCTGATCGCGGAACGATAGCATGGACGGCGCTGCGCTGGACGCGGTGGAGGGATTGGCGCGGCGGGCGCTAGCGGGGTCGGGCGATCGGCTGCTGGCGATCGGGCTGTGCGGGGCGCAGGGCAGCGGCAAGTCGACGCTGGCGGCGGGATTGCGGCAAAGGCTGGAAAGCGGCGGGGTTCCCGTCGCTGTCCTTTCCATCGACGATCTGTATCTGACGCGGGCGGAGCGGGAGGCGATGGCGCGGTCGATCCATCCGCTGCTGCGCACCCGCGGCGTGCCAGGGACGCACGACGTGGCGCTGGGGCTGCGGGTGATCGACGCGCTGGAACGGGGAGAGGCGGCCTTGCTGCCGCGCTTCGACAAGGCGTCCGACGACCGCTTGCCGGAGGCGCGCTGGGAAAGGACGGCTGCGGGGACGCGGCTGCTGCTGCTGGAGGGCTGGTGCGTCGGCGCGCTGCCGCAGGCGCCGGCGGCGTTGGCGGAGCCGGTCAATGCGCTGGAGCGGGAGGAGGATGCGGACGGCGTCTGGCGCGCTTTCGTGAATCGCGCGCTGGCGGAGGATTATCGGCCGCTGTTCGGGCGGCTGGACCGGCTGGTGCTGCTGGCCGCGCCCGGCTTCGGGATCGTCCGGCGCTGGCGGACGCAGCAGGAGCATGAACTGCGCAAGGAAAGGGGAGGCGGCATGTCGGACGCCGGGGTGGCGCGCTTCATCCAGCATTATGAGAGGCTGACCCGGCATATCCTGACGGAGATGCCGGGCCGGGCCGAACTGACGATCGCGCTGGACGAGATGCGCCGGGCGGTCGCGATTCGCGGCGGCTGACGGGCTGTTTCCGGGCAGTGCATGCCCGTCGCGCCGGACCCGACCCAGGCGACGGGATGGAGGAGGGCGCGGCCGGCAGGGACCGCGCCGTCAGTCCTTATTCGGCGGCGTTGGCGGCGGGCGCCTCTGCCGCGTTGGCGGAGGCATTGCCGCCCTCGGCAGCGGCATTGTCGCCGCCAGCTGCCGGGGCCGCATCGGCGGCGGGCAGCGGCAGGTTCGAACCCTGGGTGTTCAGCCAGGCGATCAGATTGGCGCGGTCGGCCGGGTTGCCCAGGCCCGCGAAGGTCATCTTGGTGCCGGGCGCGAATTCACGCGGGCTGGTCAGCCAGTGATCGAGATTCTCGAACGTCCAGTTGCCGCCCTTGCTCTTGAGCGCGTCGGAGAAGGCGAAGCCGCCCTTGCCCTGGCCGATCGGCTCGCCAACCGTGCCGTAGAGGTTGGGGCCGATGCCGTTGGCGCCGCCCTGGTTGACGGTGTGGCAGGCCGCGCACTTGGCGAAGACCTTTTCGCCCGCCGCGACGTCCGCGCTGGCGAGCAGGGTGTTGAGGCCGGGGCCGCTGGCCGCTCCGCCTTCGCCTTCCGCTTCGACGCCTTCGATGGCGTAGCCCATTTTCTCGGGCCGTTCCTCATGGAAGAATTTGGAACTGACGATGGCACCGCCCAGCGCGATGATACCCGCGAACAACGCCCAACCGGCAGCGGTGTTGAAACGATCGCCCATTCGCTCGAATTCCCCTGGATTTCTGTTCTGGCCGCTAGTGTCGCGTCCCCTCTAGCGCGCTGCCATAATGGCGCAAGCGCGAACGCGCAAGCGGGCTTGAACGGGATCGCGCACGCTTTTCATGGCTTTGCGGCCGGAGAGGATGCTTGCGCGGGCGCGATGAAGTGAATAAGCGCGCAGGCGCCCATGGAAAACTATCCCGCCCCCGCCCGCGACCTCGTCGCGGACCTCGCCGCGAAGGCCGCCGTCGATCCCGCTCGCGCCGTCGCCTTCCAGGGCGCGCCGGGCGCCAATTCGCACCTGGCCGCGCTGGATTATGCGCCCGATTGCGTGCCGCTGCCCTGCTTCGCGTTCGAGGATGCGATAGACGCCGTGCGGGAAGGGCGCGCGGCGCGGGCGATCATCCCGATCGAGAACAGCCTGCATGGCCGCGTGGCCGACATGCATTTCCTGCTGCCCGAATCCGGGCTGCACATCGTCGACGAATATTTCCTGCGCATCCGGCACTGCCTGATGGCCGCCGACACCGCGCCGGTGACGAGCGCGGTCAGCCACCCGCAGGCGCTGGGCCAGTGCCGCCATTATCTGCGCGAGCGCGGCATCCAGCCGGTCAGCTATGCCGACACGGCGGGCGCGGCGGCGCTGGTCGCGGAAACGAAGGTTCCCGGCGAAGCGGCCATCGCCCCCTATCTGGCGGCGGAACTCTATGGCCTGCGGCTGGTGGCGGAGAATATCGAGGACAGCGACGACAATATGACGCGCTTCCTGGTGCTCTCGCGAGAGCCGAAGATGCCGGCCGCGGGCGTCGGCCCGGTGATGACCACCTTCCTGTTCGAGGTGAAGAACATCCCGGCCGCCCTCTACAAGGCGATGGGCGGCTTCGCCACCAACGGCGTCAACATGACGAAGCTGGAAAGCTATCAGCGCGGGGCCAGCTTCGCGGCGACCGAATTCTTCTGCGACATAGAGGGAATGCCGGGCGATCCCGCGATAGACCGGGCGCTGGCGGAACTGGAATTCCACACCAAATGGGTGCGCATCCTCGGCAGCTATCGCCAGGCGCGGCCCCGCACTTAAAATCCGCGTCCCCGCACCTGAACGGCGCGTGACGGCGGGCGCGGGACTGCCTATGGTCGGCCCCATGTTCGCCGCCATCCTTCTGTCCGCCCTCGCCATGAGCCTGATCGTGGGCGCGCGCTACCTGCTGGCGAGCGGGGCCTTCGCGCTGGCCACGCGCCATCGCAGGCCGGGCCTCTATACCGGGCTGGACCGCCAGATCCGACGCGAAATCGCCTGGTCGCTGGCGTCTGCGCTGATCTACGGCATGCCCGCCGGGATCGTCGCCTGGGGCTGGCAGGCGCGTGGCTGGACGCTGGTCTATGCCGACGTCCACGCCCGGCCGCTCTGGTATCTGCCTTTGTCGGTGCTGCTTTACCTCGCCGCGCACGACACATGGTTCTACTGGACGCATCGGTGGATGCACCGGCCCCGGCCCTTCCGCATCGCCCATGCCGTGCATCATGCCAGCCGCCCGCCCACGGCCTGGGCCGCGATGAGCTTCCACCCGTGGGAAGCGGTCACGGGCGCGGTCGTCATCCCGGCGCTGGTCTTCCTGATCCCCATCCATGTCGGCGCGCTGGGCGCGGTGCTGACGATCATGACGGTGATGGGCGTCAGCAACCATATGGGGTGGGAGATGTTTCCGCGCCGGATGGTGCGGGGCCCCGCGGGCCGCTGGCTGATCACCGCGAGCCATCACCAGCGGCACCATGAACGATATGCGTGCAATTACGGCCTCTATTTCCGATTCTGGGACCGGCTGTGCGGGACCGACAGGGGATTGGGCGATTTTTGAGGGAAGGACGGGCGTGAAGGGCAGGGCGGCGATGATGGCGGCGGTTCCGCTGGTCATGGGCGCGGCGGCGGCCGACCGGGCGCAGTCGCTCAGCATGGACGTGCAGGGCCTGCGGTCCTCCAGGGGCAATTTCCTGATCTGCGTGACGCGGCAGGCGGACCATTTTCCCGATTGCCGGGGCGATCCGGATGGACGGCATTTCACCGTCCCCGCCACCGCCGGCGTCGTGCCGCTCGGCCGGATGGAGCCGGGAACCTACGCCATCGCGATCATTCATGACGAGAACGGCAATGGGAAGCTGGACAGGCTGGCCGGCATCCCGCGCGAGGGCGTGGGCTTTTCCCGCAACCCCGCGATCCGCTTCGGCGCGCCCAGCTTCCGCTCGGCGCAATTCGCCGTGACGGGCGCGGCGGTGCGGCAGGACATAAAGGTCAAATATTTCCTCTGAGAAATGAATCCCCCCTCCCGCAAGCGGGAGGGGAAGTTCGACCTCGCCTCCTTCCACCCTTCCCTTGTTCCAATGGGGTGACGCCCCACATAAGGCGCTGTATGAGGGCGGCTTGAAAACCGCGTTTGCAGCAGGAGATGAGTGAAGTGGCGACCCTTGGACTGAGCGAGGCCGACAAGGCATCGGTGGAGGCTTTCCGCCGCGATGTGGTGGAGCCGTCGCGCAACCAGTTGGTGATCGTCGATTTCTGGGCCGAATGGTGCGGCCCCTGCAAGCAGCTTGCGCCCGTGATCGAGAAGGTGTGCGCCGACTATGCGGCCAAGGGCGTCAAGCTGGTCAAGATCAACGTCGATGAGGACAAGTTCATCGCCGCCCAGTTCCGCGTCCAGTCGATCCCCACCGTCTATGCCGTGTTCCAGGGCCAGCCTGTCGCCGACCTCAGCCAGGCGCGGACCGAGGGGCAGTTCAAGCAATATCTCGACCAGTTGCTGAGCCAGTTGCCGATCGAATCGGAGGAGAAGGCGCAGCTTGAGGAAATCGCGCCGCTGATCGCCATGGGCGAGGAGATGCTGGCGGGCGGAGAGCCGGAACGGGCGCTTTCCGTGTTCCAGCAGATCGCGCAGATGGTGCCGGACAATGCCGACGTCGCTTCGGGCGAGGCGCGGGCGCTGGTGGCGCTGGGGCGGCTGGACGAGGCGGAGGCGGCGCTCGCGGCCCTGCCCGCCGACGTGGCGAAGGATCAGGCGGTGGAGCGCGCCCGCGCCGCCATCGCGCTCGCCCGCGACGCGAAGCCGGTGGCCGACCTGTCGGGCATCGAAGCGAAAGTGGCTGCCGACGCGGACGATCATGAAGCCCGCTTCGAACTGGCGAACGGCCTGATGGCCAATGGCGACCGCGACGGCGCGGCCGAACAGTTGCTGGAGATCGTGCGGCGCGACCGGGCGTGGAACGACGGCGCGGCGCGGGCGCAACTCCTCAAGCTGTTCGAGGCGACGGGGCTGGAAGACCCCTGGGTCGCGGCCCAGCGGCGCAGGCTTTCGCAGATTCTCTTTTCCTGACCGGCGCTGCGGCATGGCGCGCGTCTCGATCTTTCCCCTGCCGGGCGCGCTGCTGCTGCCGGGCATGGAATTGCCGCTCCATATCTTCGAGCCGCGCTATCAGGCGATGATCCATGACGCCATGGCGCGGGACAGGCGCATCGGCATGATCCAGCCGAGGGAAGAAGGGGTGAAGCCCGCGCTGTTCGACATGGGATGCCTGGGCCACATCACCCATATCGAGGCGCTGGACGGCGGCCGCTACAATATCCTGCTGAAGGGGATTGCGCGCTTTCGGGTGGTGCGGGAACTGGCCGTGCCGACCGCCTTCCGCCAGATCGAGGCGGATGTGGAGCCGGTTGCGCAGGAGGATGAAATTCTCTCCGCCGTGGAGCGGGCGGCGCTGGAGCAGGAATCGCGGCGCTTTGCCGATGCGCTGGGCTATGTGGTCGACTGGACGGCGGTGTCGCGGCTGGACGACATGGCGCTGGTGAACGGGATCGCCCAGATCGTGCCCTTCGATCCGGCGGCCAAGCAGACCCTGCTGGAGGCGGATACGCTGGGCGAAAGGGCCGACCGGATCATCCAGTTGATGCAGATCGTCGGGCGGATCGAACGCGACGGCGGCGCGACCATGCAATGAACGCCACGCTCGACCCGGCGCTGCTCGCGAAGCTGGTCTGCCCGGTGACGCGCATGCCGCTGCGCTGGGATGCGGAGCGGAGCGAATTGCTGTCCGATGCGGCGGGGCTTGCCTTTCCGGTGCGGGATGGCGTCCCCGTGCTGGTGGTGCGGGAGGCGCGGCCCATGGCGGAGTGACGCGGCGCTACCGGCCTATTTCCGTCTCCGGCGATCCCAAGCGCCGGTTCACGCCGCTCCGTCGGTATCCAGCGCATAGCCGGCCGAGCGCACCGTGCGGATGATGTCGCGATGGCGGCCGTCCGCGTTGATCGCCTTGCGCAGGCGGCGGATATGCACGTCCACCGTGCGCAGTTCGATGTCGCTGTCCTGCCCCCATACGCTGTCCAGCAGCCGTTCGCGGGAGAAGACCCAGCCGGGATGCTCCAGGAAATGCCTGAGCAGGCGGAATTCCGTGGGGCCGAGCGGGATCACCTGGCCGCCGCGACGGACCTTGTGCCCCACCGTGTCCATCTCCACATCCGCGAAGGTCAGCGTCTCGCCCGCCAGCGCCGGGCGCACGCGCCGCAGCACCGCGCCGACCCGCGCCACCAGTTCGCGGGGCGAGAAGGGCTTGGTCACATAATCGTCCGCGCCTGTTTCCAACCCGCGCACGCGATCCTCCTCCTCACCCCTCGCGGTCAGCATGATGATCGGCACGTTGGCCGTGCCGTTCATGCGGCGCAGGCGGCGGCAGACCTCTATGCCCGACAGGCTTTCCACCATCCAGTCGAGCAGCACGATGTCTGGCATGTTTTCCTGCGCCAGAAGCAGCGCTTCCTCGCCGTCCACCGTATGGACGACCTCGAAATCCTCGCGCTTGAAGTGCCAGATGAGCAGTTCGGCCAGCGCCGCGTCATCCTCCACCAGCAGCATCCTGGCCCGCGCCATGTTCAGCCCTCCGCCGCCGCCGCGCCGCCACGTTCGCGGTCGGGCAGGGTCTGGCCGGTCGCGGCATAATAGACCATCTCCGCCACATTGGTGGCATGGTCGCCGATCCGCTCGATATTCTTGGCGATGAACAGCAGATGGGCGCATTCGCTGATAGTCTTGGGATTTTCGACCATGAAGGTGACGAGCGTGCGGAAGACGCTGTTGTAGAAATCGTCCACCACCGTGTCGCGCTCGACCACGGCGACGGCCAGTTCCGCATCCCGCGCCGCGAAGGCGTTGAGGGCATCCTGCACCATCTCCGCCGCGACCTGCCCCATGGAGGGAAGAAGCGCGATGGGTTCCTGCGTCCGCTGGTTGGCGGCGATCAGGGGCACGCGCTTGGCGATATTCTTGGCATAGTCGCCGATCCGCTCGACCACGCCGACGATCTTCAATGCCGCGATCACGTCGCGCAGGTCGTTGGCCATCGGGGCACGGAGCGCGATGATCTCGATGGCGAGCTTCTCCACCTCCGCCTCTATGGCGTCGATGCGCTTGTCGTCGGCGACGACCTCCGCCGCCAGCGCCTCGTCATGGCGTTGCAGCGCCAACATCGCCTTTTCGATGGCCGATTCGGCGCGGCCGCCCATTTCGGCGATCAGACCGCGCAGCTTGTCCATCTCCTGATCGAACGCCTTGATAGTATGTTCTGCCATGTCCGTTCTCCCCCGGTCTCAGCCGTAGCGTCCGGTGATGTAATCCTTCGTCCGTTCCTGCTTCGGATTGGTGAATATGTCCGACGTCACGCCATATTCGACCAGTTCGCCCAGGTGGAAGAAGGCGGTCCGCTGCGACACGCGGGCCGCCTGCTGCATATTGTGCGTCACGATCACGATGGCGTAGCGGCCGCGCAGTTCGTGGATCAGCTCCTCGATCTTCGCCGTCGCGATGGGGTCCAGCGCGGAGCATGGCTCATCCATCAGGATCACTTCCGGTTCGACGGCGATGGCGCGGCCGATGCACAGGCGCTGCTGCTGCCCGCCGGAAAGCGCGGTGCCGCTGTCGTGCAGGCGGTCCCTCACCTCGTCCCAAAGCCCCGCCCGGCGCAGCGATTTCTCGACGATCACGTCCAGGTCCGCCTTCGCATGGGCCAGGCCATGGATGCGCGGGCCATAGGCGATGTTCTCGTAGATCGACTTGGGAAAGGGATTGGGCTTCTGGAACACCATGCCGACGCGGGCGCGCAGTTGCACCACGTCCATGCTGGGGGCGTAGATGTCCTCCCCGTCCAGCGTGATCGCGCCTTCGACACGCGCGCTGGCCACGGTGTCGTTCATGCGATTCAGCGTCCGCAGGAAGGTCGACTTGCCGCAGCCCGACGGGCCGATGAAGGCGGTGACATTGTCCATGTCGACATCGATCGACACGCCCTTGATGGCCTGCTTGTCGCCATAGAAGACCTTGACGTCGCGGGCCGTCATCTTGGGCTCTGCGGCGGGGGCCAGCGTCTGTTGTTCATGCATCATGGCTGTCATCGCGGTCACCACCGCCTTTCGAACTTGTTGCGCAGGTAGATGGCGAGGCCGTTCATCGCGAGCAGGAAGACCAGCAGGACGATGATGGCGGCGGAGGTCTTTTCGACGAAGCCCTTGGAGACTTCGTCGGACCAGAGAAAGATCTGCACCGGCAGCACGGTCGCCGGATCGGTGATCCCGCCCGGCGGCGTGGCGATGAAGGCGCGCATGCCGATCATCAGCAGCGGCGCGGTTTCCCCCAAGGCGCGGGCCATGCCGATGATGGTGCCGGTGAGGATGCCGGGCAGGGCCAGCGGCAGCACATGGTGGAACACCACCTGCACCGGACTTGCCCCGATGCCGAGCGCCGCGTCTCGGATGCTGGGCGGCACGGACTTGATGGCGTTGCGGCCCGCAATGACGATGACCGGCATGGTCATCAGCGCCAGCGTCATGCCGCCGACCAGTGCCGCCGAGCGGGGCAGGTGCAGGAAGTTGAGGAAGATCGACAGGCCCAGCAGGCCGAAGATGATGGAGGGGACGGCCGCGAGGTTGTTGATCGACACTTCGATGATGTCGGTCATCCAGTTCTTGCGCGCATATTCCTCCAGATAGACGGCGGTCGCGACCCCTATGGGGAAGCTCAACGCCAGAGTCACCAGCATGGTCAGCAGCGACCCCTTGAACGCGCCCCAGATGCCGACCTGCGTCGGATCGGTGCCGTCGCTGGCGGTCAGGAAGCCCCAGTTGATGCCGGTCGTCAGCAGACCCGCCTTGTCCAGCCGGGCCACCGCCGCTTCCGCTTCGGGCGACCCGTCGCCCTTGGCGGCCAGGTCGATTGCGGTGGCGGCGGGCAGCCTGATCGTCACCGTCTGCGCCAGGATCTTCGGATCGGCCTTGATCGCGTCGCGCAGCGCGGTCCATGCGGTGGGCGCCACCCAATCCTCGGCATTCGCGCCCAGCGCCTTCTTCACGACCTCGCCCGTCACCATCGGCAGGTTGGCGTTGGCGAGCGCCTGGTCGGTGATGGCGTTGGGGTCGAGCAGCAGCGGGGAGGCGGGGAAGTCCACCTTCACCGCGATCTCCGTCCCGGTGAAGCCGCGCAGGCCATTGCCGACCATGGTGAACAGCAGGAAGGCGAGGAAAGCGGCGGACAGCAGCACGGCGAACAGCCCTGCGGCCCGGAAGCGGCGCTCGGCGGCATAGCGCCGGGCGATCCGCCTGCGCATCGCGTCCGACTTCCAGTCGGTGGGGAGGCGTTCAGCGGTCATCAGTCGTAAGCCTCGCGATATTTCTTCACGACCCGCAGGGCCACGATGTTGAGCAGCAGCGTGACGATGAACAGCACCAGCCCCAGGGCGAAGGCGGCAAGCGTCTTGGCGCTGTCGAATTCCTGGTCGCCGGTCAGAAGCTGGACGATCTGCGTCGTCACCGTCGTCACGCTGGCGAAGGGGTTGAGCGTCAGGTTGGCGGCCAGGCCCGCCGCCATCACCACGATCATCGTCTCGCCGATGGCGCGGCTGACGGCCAGCAGCACGCCGCCGACGACGCCGGGCAGCGCGGCGGGGATCAGCACCCGGCGGATCGTCTCGCTGGTGGTGGCGCCCATCGCCAGGCTGCCGTCGCGCATCGACTGCGGCACGGCGGCGATGCTGTCGTCGGCCATGGAGGAGACGAAGGGAATGATCATCACGCCCATCACCAGCCCCGCGGCCAGCGCGCTTTCCGAAGAGGCGCCGTGGATGCCGATCGTCACGGCGAAGTCGCGCAGCGCCGGGGCGATGGTGAGCGCCGCGAAATAGCCGTAGACCACGGTCGGGACGCCCGCCAGCATCTCCAGCGTCGGCTTCATCCACCTGCGCACGGTCGGGCTGGCATATTGGGTGAGGTAGATGGCGCTCATCAGGCCGAGCGGGATGGCGACGGCCATGGCGATGATCGCGCCGATGAAGATGGTCCCCCAGAACAGCGGCACCGCGCCGAAGGCGTCGTCATTGCCATAGCCGAGCGCGGCCGATTGCGGGCTCCACTTGGCGCCGAACAGGAAATCGACGGGGCTGACCATGGAGAAGAAGCGGAAGCTCTCCCACAGCAGGGATGCGACGATGCCCAGCGTCGTGACGATGGCCAGCAGGGAAGCGATCAGCAGGGTCGCCATCACCAGCCGCTCGACCCGCGTGCGCGCCCGGAAATCGGGGCGGACGCGGGTGAAGGCATAGGCCCCCCCGGCAAAGGCCAGCATGATCGCCAGCGCCGTGCCCGCCAGCCCATATTTGCCGATGGCGTCCCTATAGGGTTCGACCAGGCCCTGCGACAGCGGGTTGAACGCCCCCGCCTGCACCCCCGTGGCGATGGCCCGCGCTTCGCCCAATATGGCGGAGCGCGAGAAATCGTCGGCGGGCAGGGCCTGCGCCGCCGGGCTGCCCAGCACGTCCTGCGTGACCAGGCCCGGCGCGACATTCGTCCAGACCGCCAGGAAGATGCCGGCGGGCACCAGCGTCCAGAGCGCGACATACCAGCCATGATAGCCCGGCAGGCTATGCACGGCGTCGCGGCGGCCGGAGGCCCGCGCCGCGCCTTGCAGCCGCAGGGCGCGGGCGCGGGCGCTGACCCAGGCTATGGCGCCCAGGCCAGCCAGCAGCAGGAAGGTGGCGGAACCTGTCATCTCGCCTGTCTTACTTGAGCTGCGAACCGTCGAGGACCGCCAGCGACTTGACGGTTGCCGCGCTCGCCTTGCGCACGTCCTCCGGCGCGGCGACCATGCCGCGCCTGGTCAGCGCGCCGTTGGGATCCCAGTTCGCCGCGAAAGTGTCGAGATAGGCCTGAAGCCCCGGAATGGCCTGCATATGCGCCTTCTTGACGTAGATGTAGAGCGGGCGCGCGCCGGGATATTGGCTGGTGGACACGGTTTCATAGGTCGCCTCGACGCCGTTGATGGAAACGTCCTTCAGCCTGTCCTTGTTCTCCTCCAGGAAGCTGTAGCCGAACACGCCGAGCGCGTTGGGATTGGCGCCCAGCTTCTGGACGATCAGATTGTCGTTTTCGCCGGAGTCCACATATTTGCCGTCCTCGCGGATGCGGGTGCAGGTGGCCTTGAACTCGTCCTCGCTCTTTTCCTTGAGCGCCTTCATCGCCGGGTCGCTCTCGCAGCCCTTGGTCAGGATCAGTTCGGCCAGCGAATCGCGGGTGCCGCTGGTGGACGGCGGGCCGAAGACGGAAATCGGCGTGGCGGGCAGGCTGGGGTCGACATCCTTCCAGCTTTGCGCCTTGTTCGGACCCTTGCCATAGGGATTGGCGGCCAGCGCCTCATAGACGATCCTGGGGGTCAGCTTGAGGCCGGGACCGTTTTTCGATTCCGCGAAGGCCAGGCCGTCCACGCCGATCTGGATTTCGACGATGTCCGTGACGCCGTTCTTCCGGCAATCCTCGAATTCCGACTTCTTCATGCGGCGCGAGGCGTTGGCGATGTCGGGGTGCTGCGCCCCCACGCCCTGGCAAAACAGCTTCATGCCGCCGCCAGTGCCGGTCGATTCGACGATGGGCGACTTCATGCCGGGATTGCCCTGAACGAACATCTCGGCAATCGCGGTGGCGAAGGGGTAGACGGTGGAGGAGCCGACGGCGCGGATCTGGTCGCGGGTGGCGCCGGCTCCCCCGCCGGACTGCTGGCCGCAGCCGGCAAGAGTGAGTGCGGCGGCGGTCGCGGTCATCAGGGCAAAATGCTTCACCGGAAAATCTCCTTCGTCAAAAGGCCGCGATTCGCTTTTCGCCGCCCCCCTCTGGGCACGCGCCGTAGCCGCGGTACGTCGCGCCTTTGTGACAATGGGATTGCACTTTTATGACATTGACGGCGGAAGGCCGCGCTGTCGCCGTCTTTTTTCGTTCAGGCCTTTGCCGCGACCGCCTTTTCCTCGGCTGCGAAGCGGGGCAGCAGGATGGAGATGGTGGTGCCCTTGCCCAGCACGCTGGCGATGTCCAGCCGTCCGCGATGCCGTTCCACGATATGCTTGACGATGGCGAGGCCCAGCCCCGTGCCGCCCACCGCCCGGCTGCGCCCCGAATCGACGCGGTAGAAGCGTTCGGTGAGGCGCGGCAGGTGATCGGGGCCGATGCCTTCGCCCTCATCCGCGACGGTCAGCCGCAACAGGCCGTTCGGCCCATCGGACAGGGACACGCGGATCGGCGTGCCGGCCCGGCCATATTTGACCGAATTGCCGATCAGATTATGGAGCAGTTGGGACAGTTGGGCGCGGTCGCCCTGCGCTTCGGGCAGGCCGGGCGCGATCTCCATCTCCACGTCGCGCCCGCGTTCGCCGTGGCTGGCGCGGAACACGCCCACCACCTCTGCCACCAGGCCGGACAGGTCGACCGCGCTTTCGGGCAGCCTGTGTTTCTCCGCCTCGATGCGGGAAAGGGAGATGAGGTCGTCGATCAGCCGCTGCATCCGCCGCGCCTCCCCGTCCATGATCTTCAGGAAGCGCTGCCGGGTTTCGTCGTCCTTGCCCAGTTCCGGGTCGGCCAGCGTCTCTATGAAGCCCAATATGCCCGCGAGCGGGGTGCGCAGTTCGTGGCTGGCGTTGGCGACGAAATCGACGCGCATCTTTTCCGCCGCATGGGCGCCGCTATGGTCGGCCAGATGGACGAGCCGCCGGACATGGCCGTCCTCCCCCACTGGCGCGATCCGCATCTGCCAGCGCTGGTCGCGGGCGCCCAGGCCGACCAGTTCGATCGTCACCGGCTCGGACAGCGGCGCCTGGCTGGCGAGCCGTTCGGCGGCGGCGGGATGGCGGATGGCGATGCGGGCATCCTCCCCCTCTATATGCGCGCCCAGCAGCCGCTGCGCGGCGCGGTTGGCGGCGACGATCCGGCCCCGCTCGATCAGCATCAGCGGGTCGGCCATGGCCTCCATCAGGTCGCGCGCGTCGGGATGGGCGACGATGTCCGGCACCTCCGCCAGCATGGTCGACAGGGCGGGTTCGGCGCGATCCGGCCCGGCCGCGCAGATGGCGAGCACCAGCAGCGCCGCCAGCACCGGCAGGAGGATGTCGAGCGGCCCCGCCCCCATCATCAACGCGCCCCCGGTGCCGAGCAGCAGAACGGCCAGCGAGGCGGTGATCTGGGAAGCGGTCAGGCGATTCATGGTTACCATGCTGGAAATTTGAGGCATTTGCTGCAAAGAGGGCCGCAGTAGCCGGCAATTTTTACAATTTGGCAAGCGCGATAGCGGATCAGGATGACATGAGCGAGCCGTTCCCCCCACAGAAGGAAGCCGAGTCGCGGGACGATGCCCCTGCCGCGCCGTCGCGCCGCCAGTTGCTGATGGGCGGCGCCGTCGCGGCATCGGCGATCATATCGATCCGGCCGGCGCTGGCGAACACGGCCGCGTCGGTGCTCAACTGCACGATACCCGTTCCCGACCAGGGCAGGGCCGGCAATTATATCGCGGCCAACGGTCAGGTGGTGCCGGCGGGCACCCAGGGCGCGTTCCCCGCCGGCAAGAGCTTCAGCGGGGAACAGGTCCGCCAAGCCATGCGCGGCGGCCGGCTGCCGGGCACCGGCTATGAGCAGAATCAGGCCTATCTGAACTATATCCGCCGCCTCCAGTCGGGGACGAGCGGCTTCACCTGCTACGCATCGCTGCAAATGCCCCGCTGAGGGGGGCGCATCATTTCCACCCGAACTTTTACGGATCGATGGCGTTGACGGCGTCGAGGCTTCGACGATCCGGTCAGGCGCAGCAAGGGCGGCCCCATGTTCCATGCACCCCATTGGGTGAAGCAAGATTATTCGGTCGCGATCTACCTCTATGAACCCGGCGATGGCGGCCTGGATCGGGTGGCGATTCTGCTCGCCAATCATCTGCTGAAGCGCGGCGTGGACGTGGAATTGTGGATGACGCGGACTGACGGCCCGGTGGCGGGCCTCATCGATCCCGCCGTGCCGGTCCGTCGCGTACCGGCGCCGCCCTTTTCGCGGCGGCTGTCGATGATCGCCCAATTCCCGGCGCTGGCCGCCATGGTGCGGCGGCGGCGCCCGGATATTCTCTATTCCGCGGGCAATCAGAGCAACATGCTGTGCGCGCTGGCGGCGCTGGGCACGGCGACGCGGGCGGTGGGCCGGATTTCCAACCCGATCGTCCGCCCCGGCCAGCGCGGCCTGTCCGCCTGGATCAGGCGCAGCCGATTCCGCGCGATCGCCCGGGCCAGCGCCATGACCATCGTGATGGGCGAGGCGGACCGGATGACGCTGACGCAGGCCGGGCCGCTCGCGGGCCGGCAGGTGACGCTGCTGCCGCGCCCGACAGTGACGCCGCTGCTGGAACGACTGCGGCGGCAACGCGGAGCCAGGACCGACGGGCGCCCATGGCATTTCCTGATGGTCGGGCGGCTGGTCGAGCAGAAGGACCATGCGACGGCGCTTCTGGCGCTTGCCCGGCTGAAGCATCTCGACTGGCGCCTGAAGATCGTCGGACGGGGGCCGTTGCGCCGCGACCTGAAGGCGCTTTGCGAGCGGCTGGGGATAGCGGAACGGGTGGATTTTGCGGGCTTCGTCGGTGATCCGGCGGAACTGGCGGCCCTGATGGCGGATGCCGATCTGCTGCTGCAACCCTCGCGCTGGGAGGGGCTCGTCGCGACGCTCATCGAGGCGCTAGGTTGCGGAACGGGGGTGGTGGCGACCGATTCGACGCCGAATATCCGTCCCGTGCTCGCCGCCGCGGGCCAGCATGCGCCGGTGCCGGTGGGCGATGCCGATGCCTTTGCCGATGCGATCCTCTGGGCGCTCGCCCATCCAGCGCCGGCGGCGCGGCTGGGGGAGGCGGTGAAGGAGCATGGGGTCGAAAGCGCGCTCGACGCCTATTTGCGCGCCTTTGTCCGGCTGGCGCGATCCGGCGGCATGCGGTGGCGGGGCGTCGCGCAAAACAGCTTGTCGCGTTAGGCACTTGGCTACGCCTTTATCTTAAGGATAGCGCGACAGTCCCATCCGAAGGCCGAATTCCGCGACCATGCCAGCCCGCTATTGCCAGGACAGCCCCGACGCCATCCTATGCTGCGCGCTGGAGGATATGGTGCTGCTCTACCACCGCCCATCGGGGCAGACCCATATGACGATCAGCCCGGTGCCGGAGATACTGGCGACGCTGGACGATGGCGCGGCGCTGACGGCGGACGAGATATTGGGGCAGTTGGCCCGGCGCTACGATCCGGGCGAGCCGGGGGAGGCCCTGCCGCTGGTGGAGGCGCATCTGGCGGAACTGGCCGCGCTTGGACTGGTCCGCATCGCGTGAACCATGACCTGACCCTGACGATCGGTCCGGCGACCTTCCGCATCGGATCGGCATGGCGGCAGCCGGTGGAGGCGCTGGCGCGACTCTATGCCGATTATCCCATGCCGGCCAACGCGATAGCCGACTTCACCGTGCGGCTGGAGCCTGCGGGGCCGTTCCGGCGCTGGTTTCGGCCATCCATCTTCATCACCGGCGATCATGGGCTGGCCGACGCCGCGCCGATGAGCCTTGCCCACGGGCTGCTGGCGGCGGAAATGGGGATGAACCTGCAAATGGCGCTCGGCTGGCGGCGGCACCTGCTGCTCCATGCCTCCAGCGTGGAAAAGAATGGGCGGGCGCTGGTGATGACCGGCGAATCGGGTTCCGGCAAGTCGACGCTGGCCGCGCAACTGGGCGAGCGGGGCTGGCGGCTGATGGGCGACGAATTCGCGCTGCTCGACCTGGAAACCGGGGCGATCTTTCCCTTTCCCCGCCTCGTCTCGCTCAAGAACCGCGCCATCGACGTCATCGCGGCGGAGGCGCCGGCGCAGCGCATGGGGCCGATGCTCGCGGGGACGGCCAAGGGCGATATTCGCCACCTCGTCCCCCGCGGGGAAGCGGTGGCGCGGATGACGGAAGGCGCGCCGCCCGCGCTGCTGCTGTTCCCGCGTTTCGGCCATGAAGCGGACGTGCGCCCGGTCGGCCAGGGGGAGGTCTTCATGCGGCTGACCCAGGCATCGACCAACTATGTCGCGCTGGGCGAGCCGGGCTTTGCGGCGTTGAGCCGCTTTGTCGGGAATGTCCCCGCGCGCGCCATCGACTTTCCGTCGGGCGACGAAGCCATCGCCCTGGTGGAGCGGCTCTGGGAGGAACTGGCATGAATGCCCGGCGGCTGGCGCAGGCCCTGCGCGACCCCGACGGGGTGGCGGCGCTGGATGCGGGCGGGTGGAACGCCCTTGTCGCGATGGCGAGGGCGGAACGGCTGATCGGCACGCTCGCCCTGCGAATCGGGGATCGGCCCGTGCCCGCGGCGGTGCGGCCGATATTGTCCGACGCCCGCCTGGATGCGGAGCGCGAGGCCAGGCAGGCATTGTGGGAGGCGGATCGCGCGGCGGAGGCGCTTGCCGGCCAGGACGTGCCGGTCGTGCTGCTCAAGGGCACGGCCTATGCGGCGGCGGGGCTGCGCGCCGGGCAGGGGCGCTTCATCGGCGATCTCGACATATTGGTGCCGCGCGATGCGATGGAGCGGGTGGAGCGGGCGCTGATCGACGCGGGATGGGAATGGGTCAAGGACGACCCCTATGACGACGCCTATTACCGGCAGTGGATGCATGAACTGCCGCCGATGATCCATGCGGCGCGGGACCGGATGATCGACGTGCACCACACCGTCCTGCCGCTGACGGCGCGGCAGACGCCGGATGCGGCGGCGATGATCGCGCAGGCGGTTCCCATCACCAACCAATTGTCCATGCTCTCGCCCGAGGACCGGGTCTGCCACGCGGCGGCGCATCTGCTGGCGGACGGCGATCTGGCGGGGGGGCTTCGCAACCTCTGGGACATATATTGCCTGCTCGACGGCGTTGACGGCGCGGCGCTGGAGGCGCGGGCGGCGCGGCATGGCCTGCTGCCCCATGTGCGGCAGGCGCGGCGGCTGGCCAACGCGCTCTATGGCGAAGGGGCGCGGCTCACGCTCTGGGACCGGATCGTCATGGCCCGGCTGCTGGCGCGCGACGGGTGGGGACGGGAAAGGCGCAGGCTGCTGCGTTTCGCCTTCTACCTGCGGTCCCATTGGCTGCGGATGCCGCCCGCCATGCTGGCGCGGCACCTGTTCGCCAAATGGCGCAGGGGGCATCGGCCTGTTTAGGGGCGCGAGCAAGATTTTTGCGTCTGCACGGAAATGCCCTATATTGCCGTTTCGATGCCAGGACTCAGGACACGCATGAAATCCAATTTCTTCCGGGGCGCCGTCGCCCTTGGCGCGCTCGCGCTCATCCCTGCCACCACCGCGGCGCTCGCCGATGGGGAGGCAAGCAGCTACAAGGCGCTCGACGAGTTCATGGACGTGTTCCAGAAGGTCCGCAGCGACTATGTCGAGAAGGTCGACGACGAAAAGCTGATCAAGGGCGCGATCGACGGCATGCTGGCCAGCCTGGACCCGCATTCGAGCTTCCTCGACGCCCGCGATTTCCAGAACCTGCGCACCCAGACGGAGGGCAGCTATGGCGGCCTGGGCCTTTCCGTCACGCAGGAGGACGGCGCGGTGAAGGTGATCGCGCCGACGCAGGACACCCCCGCCTGGCGCGCCGGGATCAAGGCGGGCGACTATATCACCCATCTCGACGGGCAGCTCATCTATGGCGGCACGCTGGACGAGGCGGTCGACAAGATGCGCGGCGCGCCGGGCACGCAGATCAAGCTCACCATCGTCCGCCCCGGCCGCGACAAGCCAATCGACCTCACCCTGACGCGTGAGATCATCCAGTTGAAGCCGGTGAAGTGGGAGGTGAAGAACGGCATCGGCGTCATCAACATCGTCAGCTTCTCCGCCAATACCGGCGCCGACGTGCGCCAGGCGATCCGCAGCATCGACAAGTCGCTGGGGCGCAAGCCCACCGGCTATATCCTCGACCTGCGGTCCAACCCCGGCGGGTTGCTGGACGAAGCCGTGTCGGTCAGCGACACCTTCCTGGAGCGCGGCGAGATCGTGTCGCAGCGCGGCCGCAACAAGGGCGATGTCGAGCGCTATTATGCCAAGCCCGGCGACGACGCGAAGGGCCTGCCGGTGATCGTGCTGGTGGACGCTGGCTCCGCCTCCGCATCGGAAATCGTCGCGGGCGCGCTGCAGGACCAGCATCGCGCGCTGGTGATGGGGGAACGCAGCTTCGGCAAGGGCAGCGTCCAGACCATGCTGCCGCTCAGCAACACCACGGCGCTCAAGCTGACCACGGCGCGCTATTACACGCCGTCTGGCCGATCCGTGCAGGAAGGCGGGATCGAACCGGACGTCAGGGTGCCGCAACTGAGCGACCCCGATTACAAGAATCGCCCGAAATTCCGCGAAAGCGACCTGCGCCGGCACCTGATCAACGAGATCAAGACCGACAATGCGGCGCTGGAAGAGGACAGCAAGGACGACCCCCGCTTCGCCGCCACGGCCGAGGAGTTGAAGAAGAAGGGGATCGAGGATTTCCAGCTCGACTATGCGTTGAAGACCATCGCCCGCCTGGCGGCCAGGCCGGGCGGGGCGGTGGCGCAGGCCACTCCCGCCCGCAAACCCGCCACGCACTGACAGCTAGGGCGATCTCCACAAACCAACCTGCTCCTGCCTTCGCAGGAGCACGTTACATAAAGCGGATAGAACCTTCCCCGTTCCCTTTCACCACCGCAAGTTCAGCATGACGAAAGCCGCGGGACGGTTTAAGCGAACGCTATGACAAACCTGCCCCTCGCCCGCGCATTGGCGCTGATCTTTCCCCTGGCCATGCTGGCGGGCGCCTATGCCTTCCAATATGTTGGGGGGATGCACCCCTGCGAAATGTGCTGGTGGCAGCGTTACGCCCATTTCGCCGCGATCCCGCTGGCGCTGGTCGCCTATGCGATGCGCGGCAAGGCCTGCGTGAGCGCGCTGTTCACGGGCCTGGCGGGCCTTGCCATCGGCATCGGCGGCGGCATCGGCCTGTTCCATGCGGGCGTCGAATATGGCTGGTGGGAAGGGCTCACCGCCTGCTCGACCAGCCCGGCCGGCGGCAATCCGGCGGACATCCTCAACCAGATCATGGCGACGCCGATCACCCGCTGCGACGTGGCGCCCTGGAGCCTGCTGGGCATTTCGATGGCGGGCTATAACGGCCTCTTGTCGGGCGTGGCCGCGCTCCTCATCTTGGTGCTGCTGATCGGAAAAGGGAGCAAGGCATGAGCGTAAAGGACTTCCCGCGCCCCGGCCGCCGCGTGACCGACGCGGAGCGCGCCTCGATGCTGCGCGTCGATCAGGCGGGGGAATTCGGCGCGACCCGCATCTATGCCGGGCAACTGGCCGTCATGGGGGATCGGCATCCCGATTCCCGCCTGATCGCCGGCATGGCCGCGCAGGAGGAACGGCATCGCAAGCATTTCGACGCCATGATCGCGCGGCGGGGGGTGCGGCCGACCGCATTGCAGCCGATCTGGAATGTCGCCGGCTTTGCGCTGGGCGCGGTGACGGCGGCGATCGGGCCGCGCGCCGCCATGGCCTGCACCGCCGCGATCGAGACGGAGATCGACCGGCACTATGCCGAGCAGCTGGAGCAATTGGGAGAGGACGATCCGGAACTCTCCACCGTCATCGCGGATTTCCAGGCGGAGGAGGTGGAGCATCGCGAAACCGCCATCGCCCATGGCGCGGAGCAGGCTCCGGCCTATCCCTTATTGTCGGGCGCCATCCGATTGGGCTGTCGTGCCGCCATCGCCCTTTCTAGGTATATCTAAGGCGAAGCGCATCTGAGGAGAAGCATGATGAAGACCAGCCTGATCGCCGCCATGCTTTTGCTGGGCACGGCTTCCCCCGTGCTGGCGCAGCAGGGGCCAAGCGTGCCGCAGGAACAACCCCCCGCCGCGCAGGCGGGGCCGGAACGCGTCAACCTGGTCATCGTCTATGGCGACGATCCCTGTCCGCAAAGCCAGGGCAGCGACATCGTCGTGTGCGCGCGCAAGGGCGAGGAGGAACGCTACCGCATTCCCGAACCGTTGCGCGGCGATCCGAACCAGCCCAGCCACCAGGCCTGGGGAGAACGGGTGAGGTCGATGGAATATGTCGGCCGCAGCGGCACCGAAAGCTGCTCGCCGGTCGGCGGCGGCGGGGCCACCGGCTGCTTCGCGCAATTGGCGCGGCTCGCCAAGGCGGAGCGGCAGGCCGCGGACAATGCGAACTGGAAGGATCTGGTCGAGGCGGAGCGGGCCCGGCGCCTCTCCACCATCGATGCGGAAAGCAAGGCGATCGAGGCGCAGGCCGTCGCGGAGGAAAAGGCGCGGGCCGCCCAGCAACAGCAGCAAGGTGCGGCTGAAGCGACGCCGCAGGGAACGACTCCGCAGCAGTGACGGCATGCGCCGCGGCGCGCCGTCTGGAAGAAGGCTGCCGCAAACCGGGCAATCCGGACGGCGGGACAGGGGACGAACAAGGAATATGGATCGATGCGCCTCCTCACCGCCCTTCCCCTCGCCGCCGTCGCGCTGGCGCCCCTGACTTTCGCCGGCGCGGCCCATGCGCAACCGCCCCAAAAAATCTTCAACCTGGTAGTCTATGGCGACGATCCTTGCCCCAAGGGGCAGGGCGACGAGATCATCGTCTGCGCGCGCAAGCCCGAATCCGAACGCTATCGCATTCCCCGGAAATTGCGCGAAAAGCCGGAGCCGGCCGGCGGCCCCGGCTGGGGCAGCCAGGTCGCGACCATGGAGCAGGTGCAGCGGCAGGCCCTGCCGGGCGGTTGCTCCGCCATCGGCAGCAACGGCTTCACCGGCTGCACCGCCAAGATGCTGGAGCAATGGTTCGCGGAACGGCGGATGCGGGAGTCGAAGGGCGAACCTTAGGGCCTTCGGTCGTCGCCATCGGCGCTTCTATTTGAAGCTCGCGATGCACTCGATCTCCAGCGGCGCTCCCATGGCCAACCCGTCCGCGCCGAATGCGCTTCGGGCGGGCAGCCGCTTGCCCTGGAAATAGCTGACATAGGTGCCGTTGAACCGGGGCCAGTCCGCCATATCGTCCAGCATCACCGTGCATTTGACGACATGGCCGAAGTCGAGGCCATTGTCCTTGAGGATCCTGCCGATCGAATCCATCGCGCCGCGAACCGCGGCGTCGAAGCCCTCCTTATGGGGGTCCATGCCGTCCGGCACCCGGCCGATCTGGCCCGAAAGATAGAGAATGTCGCCCGCCCGCACGGCGGGGGAGAAAGGGGGCTGCTGCGCGGCCAGCGGCGTGGCGCCGAGGGCCAGGAACAGGGCGAGCCATTTCTTCATATGCCTATTTCCCCGATGCAAAAAGGGCCGGTCCTTTCCGGACCGGCCCTCCCTTCGTGACGCTTTAGAACTTGAAGTCGAGGCGGGCGTAATAATAGCCGCCTGACGTGCTGTAGGGACCATGGCCATAGTAGCTGTTATAGGCCCCGGCGCCGTTGATGAAGGGCGAGACGCCCGCGCCCGGCGTGACGCCTTCCATCACCTTCGGCACTTCCGGACGCTTGTTGAACAGGTTGTTCGCGCCCACCGAGAAGGTGACGAAATCGGTGAAGTCGTAACCCGCCTCCAGATCGGTGAGAGCGGTCGCCTTGACCACCCCGTTGAAATAGAGCTGGTTGGCGTTGACCCCGTTCACGATAGCGCCGTCCGCGATCAGGAAGCCGCCGTTCGGGATGAAGCCCCCGCCGGGCGTGAAGCCGGGACGGACCAGGATGCTGGTCTTGCCGTAGAAGGTTTCGCGCAGGTTGAGCGTGAACTTCCCGCTCTTGAACAGCGCGCCGGCGACGACCTTATAGTCGGGGTTGGAACGCTCGATATTGCTTTCCGACGCCGCGTTGAAGATCGGATAGCCGACCTTGTTGTTGGTGATCTTCGTCTTGTTGTAGTTCGCCGTCAGCGACAGGTTCAGCGTGCCGAAGTCCAACGCGACCGGATAGGCGGCCGAGAAATCGATGCCCCAGGTGCGCGTGTCGATGCCGTTGGTGAAGCTGGACACGCCGATCGTGCCGCTGGTGAACAGCGCGCTGTCGAGGACGATGCCCGCGGAGTTGAGCGCGCTCAGGATCTGCGCCCCGCCCGGTTGCGGCACGCCGTTCAGGACGGCGTTGCGCGCCGCCGTGCCCGTGATGCGGTCCTTGATCTTGATCAGATAACCGTCGACCGTGATGGCCAGCTTCGGCACCGGCCGCAGCACGATGCCGGCCGAGAAGTTCTTCGACTTTTCAGGCTTCAGCGAATTGAAGCCCAGCAGCGCGGCGGCCGGGGTGCCGGCAGGGAGCTGCGCGACGGCGCTGGTCGGGCCGACGTTGATGGTCGAATATTTCTGCTCCGCCAGCGTGGGAGCGCGGAAGCCGGTGCTGACCGTGCCGCGCAGTGCGAAGGCGTCGCTGAAGTCGTAGCGGGTCGTGATCTTGCCGATGGTCGTGTCGCCGAAGTCGGTATAATCCTCGTAACGGCCGGCAAGGTCGACGGACCAGTTTTCGACCGGCTCCGCGATCAGGTTGATGTAGCCCGCGCGCGAGCTGCGGCGGAACTTGCCCGCGTCGGTCGACTTGTAGCCGGGGAAGGACTGAACGCCGGTCTTATAGGTCGAATAATAATCGCCCGCGACGATCTCATAGGTGTCCCGGCGATATTCGCCGCCGAACGCGAAGGTGAGGGGACCGGCCATGCCGGCGTCGAATTCCTTGCGGATGTCGGCGGTGACCGTGGTCTGGCTCAGGCGGAAGCCGCCGTCATAGGCCTTGTCCACCGTATTGGGCCTGCCGATTCCCTGCAGCGACGCGGCGTAGCTTTCCTGCCAGACTTCGCGATGGGCCGACGATTCGGTCCAGATGTCGTCCTTCTGATAGCCATAGGTGGTGCTGAGGTCGTAATTCCAGCCCGAAGCCTCGCCCTTGGCGCCGACGGTGAAGCTATATTCGTCCTCGATCACATGCTGGAGCGGAACCATGCCCCAGGTGCCGGTATCGCTGTAGCAGATATTGGGATTATAGGCCGCGGGCGTGATGCCGCCGCCAAGATTGCCGGTTTCGTAGCAGATGCGCTTGGGATGGCGGTAGCCCTGCTTGGCGTAGCCGATGCGGCGGGCATAGTCACCGAAGCTGTACAGTTCGATCCCGCCGAAATCATAGCCCATATTGTAGAAGGCTTCGGTCAGGTAGGTTTTGGGCTGGCCGCCGTTGATGCCCGCCAAGGCGTCGCCCGCCAGGTTGGACCATTGGGCGGGGGTGTTGGGCTGAAGCGTGCCGTCGGGCCTGGTGATCTGGACCTGGCCGGTGCCGACGGTGGTGTAATCCTGGCGGCGGTGGAACAGGCTGAGGTTGAAGAAGCCGTCCTCACCCAGCTTGAAGCCCATATTGCCGGAGGCGGAGAACAGCTCGCCTTCGCTGTCATAATATTGGCCGCCCGTGACCTTGAAGCTGCCGCCCTCGTTGTTGTCCTTGAGGATGAAGTTGATGACGCCCGCAATGGCGTCCGTGCCGTAGACGGCCGCCGCGCCTTCCTGAAACACTTCGACGCGGGCGATGGCGTCCGGCGGGATGAGGTCGATGCTGGGCGCGGCCGAACCCTGGAACGCGCCGGAGATCACTTGGAGGATGCCGTTGCCGTGGCGGCGCTTGCCGTTGACCAGCACCAGCGTGTGGTTCGGGCTGAGGCCGCGCAGGCGGGCGGAAAGCGAGAAGCTGGAAAGGTCGGTGCCCTGCGTCTGGGCGGTGAAGCTCGGCACGATCTGGGTCAGCACCTGGTTCAGGTTCGGCTGGCCGACATGGCTGATCGCCTCCTGGCTCAGCACCTGGATCGGCGCGGCGCTTTCGGCTGCCTGCATGCCGACGGCGCGGGTGCCGGTGACGATGATGGCGCCGCCGTCATCGACCTGCGGCGACTGCGCCTCTTGCGCCATTGCGCAGGCCGACCAGGACGAGGCCAGCACCAATGAAAGGCGAAGTGCGGATAATCTTGTCATCTATGCCCCCTGTTCTGCATTTATTTATGACAAGGGGCTCAACGAAGTTCCTGGAGGAAACCTCTACCGCACTGCACAAAATGATAGAAAAAATTAAATATTTCTTCTTCATTTCCGCTAAAAATCAGGACAGGCTGCCATGCTGCGCGGCGAAATGGCAATTGATTAGCGCGCATGTGGCGCTGCGCATTTTGCAAGCAGCGCGCATGGCGGATTTTTGACCGAAGTTCGTTTAGATAAAATTCCGCCCTCAGCCGTCATGCCTGCCATGTCGGCATGACGAGCGGGGAGGGGATGGGGATCAACTCGCCATCGCCGCCTCGATCAATGCGCGGCCTTCCCTGCTGTTCCAATCCATCGCGCCGACCACCCGCGCCGTTTCCTTGCCCTGCGCGTCATAGATGACCGTGGTGGGCAGCATGCCGGTGTTGTAGTGGAAGCCGAACTGGTTTTCCGGGTCGATCCAGCCCTTGAGATGCGGCAGCGGATGCTTTTCGAAAAAGGGCTTGATCACCGCCTCGCCCTGGCTGTCCTGCGATATGGTGAGGACGGCCAGCCCCTTCTTCCCATAATCCGCCGCCACCGCGTCCAGCGTCGGCATCTCCGCCACGCAGGGCGCGCACCATGTCGCCCAGAGGTTGACCAGCATCGGCCTGCCCGCGAAATCGCTCAGCTTCGCATCGCTCCCGTCGGGGTTCTGGAAGGTGAAGCCGGGGGCAGGCGTCCCCGCCTTCGACCTGTCGAGCGTATAGCTGAACGCGCCCTTCCCGCTCTGCGCCGGCCCCGTCGCCTCGCCGCTGGTGGCGTTCGGGCCTTGCCCGGCGGGCGGGGATTGCTTATCGCACGCGCCAAGGCCAGCCAGCAGGAGCAGTGTCATTACGCAGCGTAAGGATGATCGCACGGGAAAAAGCTCCAACAGCATGTGGGGCGGACGCTTCGCGGCCGGTCCGGCTTCGGTCATGCGGGAGATAAATGCGTCCATCCCGTTCGACAAGCGCCTGTGGAAACAGGACATCGCCGGATCGAAGGCGCATGTCGCGATGCTGGCCAAGCAGGGCATCGTCGATGGCGAGGACGCGCAAGCGATCACCGAGGGGCTGACCCGTATCGCCGCCGAATATGAGGCGGACGGCGTGCCGGTGAACCTGGACCTGGAGGACATCCACATGGTCACGGAGTCGCGCCTCGCGGAACTGATCGGCCCGGCAGCGGGGCGGCTGCACACCGCGCGCTCCCGCAACGACCAGGTGGCGACCGATTTCCGCCTCTGGGTGCGCGACGCCATCGATGAGGTCGAGGCGGGCCTGCAGGGCCTGTCGGACATGCTGCTGACCCGCGCGGAGGAGCATGCCAACGCGGTGATGCCCGGCTTCACCCATCTCCAGTCCGCGCAGCCGGTGACGCTCGGCCATCACCTCATGGCCTATCATGAGATGATCCGCCGCGACCGCAGCCGCTTCGCCGACGCCCGCGCGCGCCTCAACGAATGCCCGTTGGGCGCGGCGGCGCTGGCCGGGACGGGCTTTCCCATAGACCGTCACGCCACGGCGGCGGCGCTCGGTTTCGCCAAGCCGACCGACAACAGCCTCGACAGCGTGTCGGACCGCGACTTCGCGCTCGATTACCTGATGGCCGCGACCCAGTGCAGCCTGCACCTCTCGCGCCTGGCCGAGGAATTCATCATCTGGGCCAGCCAGCCCTTCGGCTTCGTGAAGCTGCCCGACGCCTATTCGACCGGCAGCTCGATCATGCCGCAGAAGCGCAACCCCGACGCCGCCGAACTGGTGCGCGGCCATGCGGGCCGGATCATGGGCTGCATGAACGCGCTCTGCGTCACGATGAAGGGCCTGCCGCTCGCCTATTCGAAGGACATGCAGGACGACAAGCCGCCGGTGTTCGAGGCGCACGACCTGCTCGGCCTTTCCATCGCGGCGATGACCGGCATGATAGAGACCGTGACCTTCCGCACCGAGCGCATGCGCGGCCTTGCGGAAAGCGGCTTCGCCACCGCCACCGACCTTGCCGACTGGCTGGTTCGCGAAGGCGACGTCCCCTTCCGCGAGGCGCACCACATCACCGGCCGCGCCGTCGCGGCGGCGGAGGCGGCGGGCGTGCAGCTTGCCGATCTGCCGCTGGAAACGCTCAAGGCCATTGATGCGCGGATCGATGAGCGTATCTATGCGGTGCTGACGGTCGACGCCTCGGTCGCCAGCCGCAGGAGCCATGGCGGCACCGCGCCCGATCAGGTGCGCGCGCGCATTGCCGAGGCCCGGAAGAAGGCGAAAGGGCAGGGCAAGTGATGACCGCACGGATCGCCAAGGCATGCGCGCTCGCCGCGCTGGCGCTGACCCTGGCGTCCTGCGGCGGCCGCCAGCCG